>NZ_OY762653.1:1702500-1705000 GCF_963666195.1 Trichococcus shcherbakoviae | reverse complement strand
TGACAACTTTTATATTATATCTCATCCGCTAACGCTTGTCAACAATTATTTTAAAATAATAAATCAACTTAACGCGAGACAACTACTATATAATACCACCAAACGCCCGCCGAGTCAATGTTTTTTTGAAACATTTTTTCAAGAACACGTTCAGCAACTTTTATATAATACCATCTCAATAATGAGATTGCAATACCTTTTATAAAGTTTTTCATTTTTTATAAAAGTCCATTTTGATCATCCAAAAAGAAGATAAAAATAGCCTGCTTTCATAAGCAAGCACTGCTTAATATAAGCCACCTGTCGGGTTCGAACCGACGACCTCCACCTTACCATGGTGGCGCTCTACCTGCTGAGCTAAGGCGGCAACTATTGATTTTGATAAAAACTCCGCAAGTAGGACTCGAACCTACGACATCATGATTAACAGTCATGCGCTACTACCAACTGAGCTATTGCGGAATAAATCTGCAAACAAAAAAAAGCGCGGCAACGTCCTACTCTCACAAAGGGAAACCCTTCACTACAATCGGCGCTAAGAAGCTTAACTTCTGTGTTCGAGATGGGAACAGGTGTGACCTTCTTGCCATCGTCACCGCACATTTTTAATTGGAGAACGTTGTTCTCTCAAAACTGAATCTACAAAATTAAAGGGAACCCGAAAACACCGCTTGAGTTTTCTTCTTTTAAAAATTGGTTAAGTCCTCGACCGATTAGTATTGGTCCGCTCCATACATCGCTGTACTTCCACTCCCAACCTATCTACCTGATCATCTCTCAGGGGTCTTACTCACTTAAAGTGATGGGAAATCTCATCTTGAGGGGGGCTTCACGCTTAGATGCTTTCAGCGTTTATCCCGTCCACACATAGCTACCCAGCGATGCTCTTGGCAGAACAACTGGTACACCAGCGGTGTGTCCATCCCGGTCCTCTCGTACTAAGGACAGCTCCTCTCAAATTTCCAACGCCCGCGACGGATAGGGACCGAACTGTCTCACGACGTTCTGAACCCAGCTCGCGTACCGCTTTAATGGGCGAACAGCCCAACCCTTGGGACCGACTACAGCCCCAGGATGCGATGAGCCGACATCGAGGTGCCAAACCTCCCCGTCGATGTGAACTCTTGGGGGAGATAAGCCTGTTATCCCCAGGGTAGCTTTTATCCGTTGAGCGATGGCCCTTCCATGCGGAACCACCGGATCACTAAGCCCGACTTTCGTCCCTGCTCGACTTGTAGGTCTCGCAGTCAAGCTCCCTTCTGCCTTTACACTCTACGAATGATTTCCAACCATTCTGAGGGAACCTTTGGGCGCCTCCGTTACATTTTTGGAGGCGACCGCCCCAGTCAAACTGCCCGTCTGACACTGTCTCCCTGCTCGCTAAGAGCAGCGGGTTAGAGTGGTCATATCACAAGGGTAGTATCCCACCGTTGCCTCCTCCGAGACTGGCGTCCCGGTATCATTGGCTCCTACCTATCCTGTACATGTGATACAAACACGCAATATCAAACTGCAGTAAAGCTCCATGGGGTCTTTCCGTCCTGTCGCGGGTAACCAGCATCTTCACTGGTACTATAATTTCACCGAGTCTCTCGTTGAGACAGTGCCCAAATCGTTACGCCTTTCGTGCGGGTCGGAACTTACCCGACAAGGAATTTCGCTACCTTAGGACCGTTATAGTTACGGCCGCCGTTTACTGGGGCTTCAATTCAAAGCTTCGCTTGCGCTAACCTCTCCTCTTAACCTTCCAGCACCGGGCAGGCGTCAGCCCCTATACGTCATCTTTCGATTTTGCAGAGACCTGTGTTTTTGATAAACAGTCGCTTGGGCCTATTCACTGCGGCTGACCTTGCGGTCAGCACCCCTTCTCCCGAAGTTACGGGGTCATTTTGCCGAGTTCCTTAACGAGAGTTCTCTCGCACACCTTAGGATTCTCTCCTCAACTACCTGTGTCGGTTTGCGGTACGGGCAGTTACTTTCTCACTAGAAGCTTTTCTTGGCAGTGTGACATCAGGAACTTCGCTACTAAATTTCGCTCCCCATCACAGCTTGTCCTTGAGAGAAAAAGCATTTCACTCGTTCTCAGACTTGCTGCTTGGACACACATTTCCGATCGTGTGCATTCCTTAGCCTCCTGCGTCCCTCCATCGCTCAAACAAAAGCAACTGGTACAGGAATATCAACCTGTTGTCCATCGCCTACGCCTATCGGCCTCAGCTTAGGTCCCGACTAACCCTGGGAGGACGAGCCTTCCCCAGGAAACCTTAGTTATTCGGTGGACGGGATTCTCACCCGTCTTGCGCTACTCATACCGGCATTCTCACTTCTAAGCGCTCCACCAGTCCTCACGATCTGGCTTCGATGCCCTTAGAACGCTCTCCTACCACGGAACCCGAAGGTTCCATCCACAGCTTCGGTGATCTGTTTAGCCCCGGTAAATTTTCGGCGCAGGGTCACTCGACTAGTGAGCTATTACGCACTCTTTAAATGATGGCTGCTT